>NZ_CP189964.1:0-12186 GCF_050275925.1 Methylomonas sp. MS20 | reverse complement strand
GACGGCTCCTGACTCTGGTCGAAACTCGCCACCAATTCGCTCGGCAAAAATCATGGCCATCTCTGGCCAGTCACTCAATCTAGCTATTGCTTCGCGGAGATGCATTTGTCGCCTAAGAGAGTCCATATAGTAACGCTAGCCGTGGGCCGAAGGCGCGTCCCTGCGACCGGAGAGAGCCAACTTGAACGTAAGGTTAGAAGTTTTTATGTAGTTCATTGTCTTTTGCGAATTGACTCATGCGCTTACCAAGTTTGTCAGGGTCTGCCCAAAATGCTCGATCAAGAACATCCAGTTCTTTATCTCGTTTGACTTGAGCTTCACTATCCGTAGCACGCAGAATACTACGCCGTTCGCAGGTATCGGAAGGAACCTCAGCGTCTCCAAAAAACATTTTCTTCGCTTCCGTCAGGAGGGCGAGACTTTTTGATGCACCTATTGCCATTAACCCCTCAACGGCAAACCTAAAGTAATCAGCCGAACTGTTGTGAAAGTATTGATCAAAGCCGCCGTTGTATACCTCGCCGCTCACCAAGTTTGTTGCGAAGTAAAGTTGGTTCCCATGAGATAAACCTGAAAAACCAGTTTCTGTGTTATGGACTTGATCGACAAGCCATTGCCAGTGTTTGTGTTCAGAACTTTCTCGGAATCTCTTGTCTTGCTCGTACCTGATTTTCGATGCATCAATACTTTTCCGATATCCACCTTTGCAGGGCATACAAAGGCCGCCGTTCTTTTCTGCGGTAGAAAGAAGAATGGGCGCTCCGCAGGCTGGGCAAGGAACACGGTCTGACATAGTGTGGACTTCTAACTAGTAATTAGACGATTTATGTATATCATCGGCGACTACAAATAATGGCCGGTAATGATCAATTAGCCGCCATTGGATCAAACTAAGCGATGGACCGCAATGGGTCGAGTCCAGCCGAAGACTACTTTCAATGGCTTGCCCAATAACGGCCCTTCGTTGAGGTCATGGGCGGAAAAAGTCACCGGTATCGCCTAGAACCGGTTTGGCAGGCTGACACCGATCATTTGGGTATTTCGACCAGCGGCTATGGGAGTGACCGCTAGGCCCAAAGGTCCACCAGCGGAATACGCGGCCCGATATGCAGCGATTCAGTGGCCAAGTCCTTGTTTTCATTATAAATACGCTCCGGGAAATTTATGGATTTAACATAATTAATGTTATGCGAATACGCACCAATAGTTAGTGCCAGAGCGTCATGTGCCGTTTTCGCAACGTTGCCCTGTTAACCTTGTCGCGCGAAGCGAGCTGTCAACCGGCATCACGCCGACGGGGCGATCTGGCTCCAATCTCATCCCGAGATGGCTACCGCGTCAAAGACCTGGTCAATGGTAAATTAAGGTCGCTTTTGTCCGTCTCATGGTATGTGTGCCATAAGCAGCGGGATCAAGACCAATAGAGGTCACCCAATGTTCAACTATTCGAGCATATTGCCGCGTCGAAAGGTGTGGCGAATGATGAATTCGACTTGGGAAAAAGGTACTGATCGGATTTTAGTTGCGCCTGACTAATCCAATTGGCCAAAGAGTCTCTGGTTTGTTCCGTTATCTCAAATTGAACTGGTCGATGCGTTTTCTGCTGCATTATCATTGCGCGTGATGATACCCGGCCACCTTGGGCAACGTCGCAAACTTTAAGCTTGACCAAATCGCATCCCCGAAGCTTGCTATCAATAGCGAGGTTGAAGAGCGCCAGTTCGCGGGTATTTTTGGCCATCTGCAAACGAATACGTATGGCCCAAATTTCCTTTAATTTTAGTGGTGACTTCTGGCCAATCAACTTGCCTTTGTTCCAAGGATCATGTTGCGCGTTTTGATTTACTGGGTTCATGACAGTCTCCAAACAGTGGTTTTAGGAGATTATTGTCATACTACCGTGACTAACCCTTTGGAACGGGGCTGATCGGGCCTGACTTGCACCGGCTCAGTTGTCAACGTCCTCGACGGTAACTAATCGGGTTTTTTTCGCCTAGTGCCCGCACAGTGCTAAGCAAGCTTTGCTCATGCCGGATAATGGTTTTGCCGTGGGCTTGAAGCACATAAGGTTGATCGACGATTGACCGAACCGGTTAGGCGTCCTTTATAGTGTTGCTATTAAAGATAATTTCCATCCAGATCGTAAAATGAATGACCAGTATCTTAGCAGTATCGACAACTTCAAAGAATTTACCCTGCCAATGCGGGATGGTGAACTGGTCGATTTTAGGCCTGTCCGGCCTGACGACAAAGAAACTATACAACAAGGCATGCTGGCTTTATCCTTGAAATCGCGCTACTTCCGTTTCTTTTCCCCCATCGCGAAACTATCCGATATCCAGTTGCATCATTTTACAGAAATCGATCAACACGATCATATTGCGTGGATTGCACACGCACATAATGAGCCTGAACATCAGGGCGTTGGGATTGCTCGGTTTATCCGTATTCAGGATCAGCCCACGATAGCCGAGTTTGCTCTGGTAGTCATCGATAGTTATCAACATCGGGGGCTTGGAACTGTTCTACTGGCAATGCTCGATCGGATCGCCAGTAAAAAAGGCATAGAGATATTAAGAGGTTTTGTTCTTGCCGATAACTCAGTCATGTTTAGTTGGCTAAGCAGGCTAGGCGCCAGTGGGGTATGTGAAATTGACCGTTATCGAATGGATTTAACCGTTAATGGGGACTTATTTTCTTTAACGGATTGGATCGAATCGGGGTGACAGGACCGCACCCATAACCGCTACCACATTAGCGATCAGGCGTTTTCCGCAACCAGCGCCCGGAACCAACGGCTTCCCCCCTCAGGGCTTGCCCTCTGCAAATACTTCCTACATTTATATACGCCATCGCTTGGTTTGCCAACTGCAGCGTAAGCTTGGGTTCCTCATTCTCCAGATGTTTCCAGCCACTAAGGAAATAGCTGGAGCGATTTCAGCTTGAAGACATGTAGAGCGTTCACTCCGCCAAAAAATTGCATCGGTGACCGGTCGAAGCTCCTCATATTGCGGACATCCGGTGTATTCCTTTTTCTACAAAGCTCCCTCTAACCTGTAAATCGCATTGATGTGATCAAATGCCCGTTTCTCAAAACTACTAAGCCAGCTTGAGATTGTTTGCTTGACAAAACATAACTACGATTACTAAGATAACACCGTTAAGTAAATAAATGGTGTTTATGAGCATATCCGAACGGCGTGAGCGGGATCGCCTGAAAGTCCGCAACAAAATTCTCGATGCGGCGCGCTGGTTGTTTGCCAGCGAAGGTTACGACGCAGTGACGATGCGCCGCGTTGCCGAGGAAATTGAATATTCTCCCACCACTATTTATCTCCATTTCAAGGACAAGGATGCCTTGATTCGAGAACTGTGCCGGTTGGATATGATGTCGTTGATGCAGGCGATCCAAAACGCTGCCGACGAGCCAGAGCCGCTGGAGCGGCTGCGTAAGACCGGGATGGCTTACGTGACATTCGGCATCGAGTATCCCAATCACTTTCGGCTGATGTTTATGAGCAACCGGCTGCATGAAGTGGAACAACTGGCTGAAATGGGGCACGGCAAGCCGGAGACCGACGCTTACCTGCTGCTGTTGAATACGTTTGAAGATGCCATCGCAAAGCAATTGCTGGCTCCCGAATTTACCGATCCCCATTTGTTGGCACAAGCTTTCTGGGCTGGCACGCACGGCGTCGTCGCCATTCATATCAACCTTTACGGCGACCCCTGGATAGAGTGGCGTAGTGTCGAAGATACCGCCAAAATGACCATTAACGCGATGATCAGAGGAGTGCAACGATGAATCACAAGGTTTTGATGTTCTCGGGTTACGCTAGGTTCGGCAACAGTTTCATTTGTAGCCGAACCTTCTGCGCCCATGCGGTCGTAACCCAAGCGACGCATCTATCGCTAGATTGGCATGCCAAACTCATTGCTATGGCAGCCTTAAGCGCAATTTTTCTGACGGCCTGTTCAGAATCCAAGACGGCCGAGCCCCCGCCTCGACCGGTTCGAGTGGTCGAGGCGCAATACCGGCAAACGGCAACCACCGCCCGTTATTCCGGCGAAATCAGGGCTAGACACGAGAGTCCCTTGGCTTTCCAGGTTGGCGGCAAACTCGTCAAGCGTCTGGTGGACGTGGGAGCGACCGTTGAACGAGGCCAATTATTGGCGACCTTGGATCAAGCCGACGTGCGTTTGGACGAAGCCGGGGCCGAGGCGCAACTGGCCGCGGCGCAGGCCGAGCTGGATCAGGCCCGTAAGGATCTGGGCCATCTCGCCAATCTGCAGGAAAAAGATCTGGCCAGTCCGGCCGCCTTGGAGCGTCGCCGCGACCAGGTTCGTAGCGCCGAAGCCCGCGTCGCTGCCTTGCACGCCTCGTTGGGAAGTTATGCTCGCAAATCCGCCTACGCGGAACTGCGGGCCGACCGTGCCGGCGTCATCACCGCCGTCGATGCCGAGCCGGGACAAATCATCACCGCCGGTCAGGCTATCGTTCGTTTGGCGCAAACCGACGAAAAGGAAGTCGTGATCAGCGTGCCGGAAAACCGCTTACAGGACTTACGTACCGCCACTTCTATCAAGGTCAATCTGTGGGCGCAGCCCGAACAGTTCTACCAGGGCCGGCTCCGAGAGGTCTCGCCGGGCGTGGATGAGGTACTGCGGACTTATACTGCCAAGGTATCGCTCGCCGACGCCGACGCCGGTGTCAGCTTGGGCATGACCGCCACCGTGCATGTACAAAAAGACGACGCACGGCCCGCAGTTAGTCTGCCATTGACGGCACTGAGCCAAGATAACGGTAAAGCGTCGGTATGGGTGTTTGATCCTGCGACCAAAACCGTTAGTCCGCGCGCCGTCACCGTGGCAGGATACGACAGCGAGAATGCCAAATTGATTGAAGGGGTAGTCGAGGGCGAAACCATCGTTACCGCCGGCGTGCATAAGCTGGTTGCGGGGCAGAAGGTACGCCTGTTGGGAGTTAGCCCATGAAGTCATTGAATCTGTCCGACTGGGCCTTGCGCCATCAGTCTTTCATTGCCTATTTGTTGGTGGCCGTCTCCTTGGCTGGAACGCTAGCTTATTTCACGCTGGGACGAGCCGAAGATCCGGATTTCACCATCAGGACCATGGTCGTCAGCGCCGAATGGCCGGGGGCGACGGCGCGGGAGATGGAACAACAGGTGACCGATCGCCTGGAAAAGAAATTGCAGGAGACGCCCTGGCTGGATTACGTGAAGAGTTACTCCGAGTCCGGCCGCTGCTTCATCTTCGTCAACCTCAAGGAATATGCCCCCAATGCACAAGTGCCCGATGCCTGGTATCAGGTGAGGAAGAAACTGAAAGACATCGCCCATACGCTGCCAGAGGGCGTGCGCGGGCCGTTTTTCAACGACGAGTTCGGCGACACCTACGGCACGATTTACGCTTTCACTGCCGACGGCTTTACTCATGCCGAACTAAAGGACGCCGTGGACGACGTGCGCCAGGAGCTGCTGAGAATTCCCAGTGTCGCCAAGGTCGATTTGATCGGCGTCCAGCAAGAGAAGGTCTATATCGAGGCTTCTCACCGTAAATTGGCAACGCTGGGCATAGACCCGATGATCATCGCCAAGACCCTGCGCGAGCAGAACGGCCTGAATCCCGCCGGCAGCATCGACACAGCCAGCGATAAGCTCTACCTGCGCGTCAGCGGCGACTTGAAATCGGTCGAGGCGATACGCGAAATCGGCATCGAAGCCAATGGTCGGCAGTTCCGGCTGGGCGACATCGCCCGGGTTTATCGCGGTTACGCCGAACCCATGACACCCAAGTTCCGTTACAGCGGAGAAGACGCCATTGGGTTAGCGAAAGCCGCCGCGCCGCCTGCCTGGGTTGTGGAATACGAACCAATCGAGCCGATCATGGCTACCCCCTTTTGTGAGCTTGGAGCCTGCACGCTCAAGCCAGTTTTAGCAAAATACCATAAATGACGAAGTGTTTCACAATCGCATCTCTGGTAGCCAGCCGCTCACTTAGCGTACGATTTTTTCCGAATTCTGAGACGACCCCAATTTGCACGGCATAAACAACGCGGAAAGCATCCCCACGGTGGCGCAGAACAATTTCCATAATACCGCTGTCGAAGCCCTTCAACGGTTTCACATTGTCGGCCTTACGCCCTTCCGCCGCGACAGTCAGTGCGCGGTTGGCTTCTAGCTGCACCGGCATGGGAAAATCTTCAAAATCCTTCCGGGCCGCCTTGATCCATGAAATCGGCCTTGTCTTTTCTGTCATACGCGCTCCTTGCTCCGATTATTGTAGTCAGATATGACAACATAATGCAAATTATCCATCAGGAAACTGAAAGCCGATAGCTGGTTTATTGGGTTGGTGTTTGCCAACTGCATTTGAATTTTTTGGGGGTTATGATGGCAATAAACATCATTAAAAACGAACGTTTTTGCTATCCGCTTTAGTTAAAGAAAAGCACTGTGTTTTCAATCCATTTTTGGTTATTATAAAACCTGTTTTTAGGGTTTTCATTACCTTTGATGATTTTATAGGCATTTTAGGCAAATTGATGGCACAAACGATCGGTTATTTACGGGTATCGACCGCAGACCAGGACTTGGAGAAAAACAAGGCAGATATTTTGGTGCTGGCCAATCACCACAATCTGGGTCAGGTCAAATTCACTGAAGAAAAAGCCTCCGGCAAAATCTCCTGGCGCAAACGCAAGATTGCCCAAGTCATCGAAGACCTTCAAACGGGAGATAATTTAGTGGTCAGCGAAATGTCCCGCTTGGGGCGAAGTATGTTGGAGTGCATGGAAATTTTGTCGATTGCGATGGAACGCGGTGTCCATGTCTATTCGGTGAAAGGCAATTGGCGGCTTGACCAAAGCATCCAAAGCAAGATCGTCGCAATGGCGTTTTCCATGGCTGCCGAAATTGAACGCGATTTGATCTCGCAGCGCACAACAGAAGCCTTGCGTGCCAAAAAAGCCGCCGGTATGACGTTAGGCCGCCCCAAAGGGCCGGGCAAGAGCAAGCTCGACCCGTTCCGCCCTGAAATTGAAGCTTTGCTTGCAAATGGCGCAACCCTATTTTTTATTGCCGGTCGATATGGCACCACTTCCGCCAATTTGCGCAACTGGATGAGCAAGCACGGCATCAGTCGGCCTAAACGGGACAGGGTTCGTGCCGCGTAAACGCCTCCCTTTTGAGGTACTGATAGCACTTCAAAACCAACTGGATGCGCTGTCCCCAAGGGATACCCAACGCAAAGACCTTGTTGAGGCAACCTGCGAAGCATTTGGGATTTCGGCATCCACTGTCCGGCGACAATTACGCACGCATCAACTGCCATATTTGACCCACCGCAGCGATTACAATACATCAAGAAGCCTGCCCGCGGTAGACATGCGCCGTTACTGCGAATTGATTGCGGCGCTGAAACTTCGGACGACCAGCAAAAAAGGACGGCGCTTATCGACCAAGGCTTGTATTGGAATCCTCGAAAAGTCGGGCATTGAAACGGCGGAGGGATTGGTTAAAGTCGAATCCGGCCTGCTCAAGCTCAGCACGGTCAGCCGTTATCTGAAACAATGGGGATACGACAACCGCACCCTGACCATAGAGCCACCCTGGACGCCCTTCCAGGCAACCTTTAGCAATGAGTGCTGGCAATTTGATTTCTCGCCGTCAGACTTGAAAAAGCCGGAATTTTTCGGCAAAACGCTAAAAGAGGGTTCGGAATATCTGGCTTTGGCCGGTGTTACCGATGACCGGAGCGGGGTTTGTTACCAGGAATACCATTTGGTAAAAGGCGAAGACGTGATAACCGCGCTATTGTTCCTGTTTAATGCGATGTCCGCCAAGAAGGACAAGAACAACCCATTCCAGGGCATCCCTTCGGTCATTTATATGGATGCCGGCCCGGTGTCTAAAAGCCGGGTGTTCTTGTGGGTTATGAAGCAACTGGGCATCGAAGTGCGGGTACATATGCCAAGGGGCAGCGATGGAAGGCGCACCACCTCACGATCCAAGGGCAAAGTGGAACGTTCTTTCCTGACCATCAAATCTTCCTTGGAAACCCTTTACCATCTCCAGCAGCCGGAAACGCTGGAAGAAGCTAATGCCTGGTTACACAGGTATTTAGAGGAATATAACGCGATGGATCACCGCTATGAAGACCATTCCCGTATGGCGGATTGGCTACAAAATCTGCCGTCGCAAGGGTTTAGGGAAATGTGTTCGTGGGATCGCTTCCGCACTTTCGCCCGTGAACCGGAACAGCGCAAGGCGGACAGCAACGCCTGCGTCGGTATTGACGGCATCCGCTATCAATTAAGCCATGACATGGCGGGGCAAGACATCACCTTGCTTTGGGGGATTTTTGATAACGAACTCTATGTTGAGTTCAATGACGAGAAACAAGGGCCTTTCTATCCTGAAGAGGGGCCGATCCCGTTCGGCAAGTTCCGGAAACACAAAAAGAGCTGCGTTGAGCTAAAAGCGGATCGGATCGGGGAATTGGCAAAAACGCTCAGCTTGCCACGTTCCGCATTGTCCGGCATTAACGGCAGCGACCAAGCCCTGTTGGCCCAAGCCAATATCGTCCAGATGGAAAAACCCAAATCGATGCCATTCGATGACAGCCCATTCCTGCAACCTACCATATTCAAAAACAAGTTGGATGCCAAGACTGCCATTGCAGATTATCTCGGCAAACCCTTGTCCCGGTTGACCGACCTGCAAATAGCCGCCATCAATACGATCCTCGATGAGACATTGGACAAGAAGACGGTGCTGGACAAAATTCGCGCGTATTTTACTTTAAGCTCGGCCGGGCATTCGGGAGGTGACTGATGTACGGTGAAATGATGCAATACTATGGCTTGGCCAAGGATTTGGATAAAGCCGACTACTTTGAGACTGAAGCCTTTAAAAGTGTTTTGCATAGCCTTGAAGCCGCCGTCATGTCAGGCGGCATCATTACCTTGACCGGCATCGTCGGCGTTGGCAAGACTCGGGTTATCCGGCATTTTCAGGATGGCTTAAAGAAAAACAACCAGGTGGTTGTCGCCAAGTCGTTGGCGACCGACAAGCGCCGCGTCAACATTAACACCTTATATGCCGCGCTATTCGCCGATTTGCCCACCCCAAAGGATTTTAAGGTGCCTACCCAAGCCGAGATCAGGGAAAGGAAACTCCAAGAACTGATCCGTAAAATCAACAAGCCTATCGCGTTCTTCATCGATGGCGCCCATGATCTCCATTGGCGCACCTTGATTGCGCTAAAACAATTGATTGAAACCATTGAGGATGCCAAAGGCATCTTGACCATTATCATGGTCGGCCACCCAAAACTGGGCAATGACCTCAACAAGCCGACCATGGAAGAAATCGGTGCGCGGGCTAAATTGTTTAGCTTGGACAGTTGGGGGCAACAGAAACAGAAGTATATCGAATGGGTGTTGACGCATTGCAGCAAACCGAAAACAGCCGTCCATGACATCGTGACCCCCGACGCGATCAATCTCTTGGCGGAACGGCTGATCACGCCGTTGCAAATCTGCCATTACCTGACGCTCGCCTTGATCAAGGGTGCCACCACAGGCACAAAACCGGTCGATGTGGAGATTGTCGAAACCGTATTATCGCCCGACTTAAACACGCTGGAACCCAAACTGGCCCGGCATGGGTATAACACTACGGCTTTGTGCGAACATCTGAATGCCAGGCGGGGCGAAATCAAGGCGTATTTCAACGGACAATTGCCAGCAGCACGGGCTGAGGATTTTAACAAGGAAATCCATAAGCTGGGGATTTTATAAAGCTCGCGCCTTCAATTTATCGTTTATGGGCGTAGGATAGAATCAAATAAAGCGAGAAATCCAACTCGATAAAATCATTTAATGCGAGAAAGAAAACCGCCCTGTGCAATTAATGTGAGAAAAAGTGATTTTATAGAGTCAGTTAATTTGAGATGAAAATGCCGGATAAGTGCAAGAAAAGCCGGTTATGAAATCAAGAAACTACAGTTAGGTACGCTTTATATGACCGCAACGCGTTTGTTTGAAAACTTGACCGTGGGGCTGGCCGACGGCAGCTTGCCGAAACTACGTCGTCAACTGGTTAGTGCATCGTTATTGATCATTGACGATGTTGGTATTGGCGGCGTACCCGCTCAATTAGGGCCAATACTTTTAGAAATCCTGGATCAGCAGTCGATGGTTGGTTCCTTAATCCTCACCAGTCAATATCCAACCAATAAATGGTATGAATTGTTCGAAGACGCCACGGTCGCCGACGCAATTTTGGACCGGATCGTCCATCGGGCGCATCCGATAGAACTCAAAGGAGAATCAATGCGGAAGTTGAAAGGTAAAAACACAGCCTAGAGGCCTAAACCCATTGCTTGCGCATCCTTCAGGCCAAGGGTGTGCAAGTGATGCACCTAGGTGTGCAGATGCTCTGCACTTGGGTGTGCAAGTAAATGCAATTACGCAGTCTACCGTCGAAACCGGAATTGTTCTATATTTGTTCTAATCATGTTGCGGAGCCTATACCCATGTGTGGCCGTTACAGCTTGACCGCAACCAGCGAAGCACTGGCCGAGCATTTCCAGGTGCTGAAGTCGATTCGCATGCAACCCCGTTACAACATTCCGCCCGGCCAGAAAATTCTGAATATCGTCGAGCGCGCCGACGGGACGCGCAAAGCCGTGAATTTGTGGTGGGGCTTGGTACCGCCTTGGGCCAAGGATCGCAAGATCGGCTGGAAATTGAGCAACGCCCGCCGGGAGACCCTTACCGAAAAGCCGGCCTTTCGGGAAGCCGTAAAACACCAACGGTGTTTGATTCCCACCGACGGCTATTTTGAATGGCAAAAGCGCGCGGACGGCAAACAGGCTTTTCACATACACCGCGCCGATCGAGGCTTGTTCGCCTTTGCCGGTCTGTGGGAGCAGTGGAAATCAGGTCAGGAGGCTTTGTATTCCTGCACCATCATTACCACCGCCGCCAACGTCCGGATGCAAACCGTTCACGAACGCATGCCGGTGATTATTCCGCCCGATCAATATCATGCTTGGTTGGACAAAGCCGCCGGAGCCGACACGGTATTGTCGTTACTCGAAAACGATGCTTATGCCGACATCACCCTGACAGCGGTCAGCGATTGGGTCAATAAACCCCAGCATGATGATGCAAAATGTATTGAACCTTCTGCCGAACAAAATGCGCACCATTAGCCTGGAAGTAATCACTGAATTTTCTGACTACAATAATCTCGCGCAATCTCAATCAGGCTAGCAAATTCGTCACTCAACTGCCTTCATCGTCAGGAGCAAACCGATATGAATAAATCTGAACTCATTGATGCCATCGCCAGCCACGCCAAACTGACCAAAGCAGACGCAGGCCGCGCTTTGGATGGGCTTATCCAATCCATTCAATCCGCATTGAAAGCCGGTGACTCCGTCTCACTTATGGGCTTCGGTTCCTTTGAGGCGAAAGACCGCGCCGAACGTAGCGGCCGCAATCCACAAACCGGCGAAGTAATCACCATAGCAGCCGCTAAATTGCCCTCGTTCAAAGCCGGCAAAGGTCTAAAAAACCTTCTTTGAAATTAGCAGTCAGTCGACGAGCAGGATCGACTGACAGTAGATGGCCGGTATAGTGAGCTAGCGACTCCTGTTGCTAACGTTTAAACTTCTTGAAGGCAAGGTACAGACCGAAGCAATAGAACCGCCCATTTTTTCCACTCGTGTTTCTCCAAAGCGGCCAGTAAGCCAAATCGAGGTGTCTAACCGGAAGTCTACATAGCCGCCGTTGGCGATCTCACCCAATCGGCCAATCAGAGACACTCAAGTATTTCAGTGCATGGCGGCTGTATTACAGAAAGCTGTCGTTCAACAAGCCAGGCTTGGCGGCGGAGGCCCCGAGACGCGTCGAATGCACTGCGATGGCCAGTCGACGTTCGCTGCCGCGAATGGTTAGGCGTCATACTCGCCATAATAAATGACTCTCTCAACAATCTGCTCAATGGTTAACTCTTGGTGTGGCTGACTCAATCGCATCCCCTCAACAACCTCAAGCGCGACGAAAACCTCTAAAAAATACTCCATGCCTGGCGCTCTCTCTGCCGCGACCTCACGCACCGGACGACTAAGTTCGCTCTCGGAAAGCTCAAGCAC